>NZ_CANMXB010000002.1 GCF_947501785.1 uncultured Litoreibacter sp.
AAAGCGGACATTCAACTAAGGCTCCCCTCTGGCGCCGTCGTTATACCATCGCTGCAATCATTTCGGCGATCCAGCCGCTGACCTGCTGGCGTGCGCTTGCGTCATTGTAGGCCTGATCGTGGGCGTAGCCGTTGCGTGAGGCCTCGGATTCGACGGTGCCCGGCACATGGATGCCCGAGCCGGTATGCACCGTTGCATCGCCATTGGCATTTGGTCCCTGAATTTCGAACGCCGCGATGTCGACCGTGTTGGTACCCCACAGCCGGCCCGGCTCGGTGCCCTGGAACGCGTAGCGGCCCGTACCGTTATCCGCCACCATATTGGTCGGCAAGGCCGACAGCGCCGCCGCCGAGGTGACCGACCCTTCGGTGCATCTCCATTCGACGCGGTCCCAGCAGCGAAACGCCCCGCCCGCGTCGGAGTAGAACATCTTTGTGTTGGGGTGAAACCGCGTGTCGCCAAGGTTGGTGTGGAACGCCTTGGCCTTAGCCAGGTTGTTGGTGAAGAAGCCAAAGCCGCGCCCCGGGTTGTTGCCCTCGGGGTCAACCAGCGCGGCGTCTAACAATTTCCACCAGTCGGTTTGATTGAGATAAATCTCGGAATACGGATCACCATCTGGCAGCTCTTCGAGCTTTTGCCCGCCACTCCCGGTGACTTCCAGCCACTTCGTGCCACCGGCGCGGTCCTTGTGAAACTGGTTGGGAAGCAATTCCAGCCCGCCCGGCATATTGGCCAGAAGCGCTGTGACCTCGGCGGCATTCAACCCCAACACGACCGCGCCCAGCCCCTCGAACCCGGCGCGCATGCGCTTGTAGGCGGCGGGAGAGCCATGCGTCGGCATAGCGCCATGAATGATCGCATGCGCCTTGCCATTGCCGCCATTGTTGGCGGCCCAGGCCCGGCCCACCAGCCCGCCCATCGAGTGGGTGAGCACTATGGGGTCCAACACGGTTGCCCCGCGCGGCGTATGTTCGGTGTTCGCCTCCTGCACCGCGCGGGAGACGGTCCTGTCCAGCAACGCCGCCGCATCGGCATTGTCGCCAGTCCAGTTGTAGGGGCAGGCCCATGCCTCGACCTTGAGGCTGGCGCAGGCGGCGGGCAGCTCGATCTCCATGGCGGCGAAGTAGTGCAACCAGCGCATAAAACCGCCGTAGAATTCCCATACCAGCCCGCCCCAGCCGCGATCCACAGCCATCGGGATCAGGTTTGGCGCCATGCGGCCTTCGAAATGGGCGGCGTTGCCGGGGTCGACCGTCAAGAAATTCTGCCGGAAGGGTTGGCCGGGGTTGCCGATCATCCGTTGCCGACGTTCCGCGCCATCCAATCTGCCCCATGTCGCGACCGCGCCGGCGGCCTTGCCCGCAGATCTGAGCTGCTCGTCCTGAACGAAACGGTCGCGGGTCGATTGCTCTGTTGGATCACCGCGGCCAATATTGGGGAGGGTGAGGCGCCATTCTTCTTCCGGTATCTCCGGGTCCGTCGCCCGTGACCTGTCGCGCGCCATGTTCCCGTCCTGGGGCGCGCTGTGGGGCGGGTCCCATCGGCTGTCATTGCCGGCGCGCAGGCGGCTGCCCATAATGCCGGGGACAAAAATGACCGGCAGGACCAACGGCCCGGGGCAGGACTGCGTCGCGCCATCAGCCATTTTGCCGTGCCTCGCTCATCCCGTGGGCCGAATGAACCGGAGCATGGTGTGCCAGATGGTCAACGCGTCTTCCGTCACCAGGGGCGGCGTTGCCGGAAACGCGCTTTGCTTGGTCAATGCCCCCCTGATTTGAAGGCCCACGCCGTTCACCGACCCTCCGGCGGTTGCCAGAAATTCAAGCCCGCTATCGCGCGCGAGTTCGTTTTCAATGATTGCAACCCGCTCGCCGCCCGGCACGCCCGCGATGTCGTATTCGCGGGTCAGCTCGCCAAAACGTTCGGGATTGAATTCGCCCGGCCGGTCCTTTTGCAGCCAAAGCGACAGGGACAGGTTCACGAAGCTCTCCGCTTCCGTGTCGCTGTTCATTTCTACGGCGGCCAGCTCGTCACCGGTCAGCTGCCCTGCCATATACCCGCCGTCAAAGCAGGTTCCGGCATCTGATGGCGGCGCGTCGTTGTCGCGGGGCCGCAACCGCTTCAACATCGCGGACATGGGCCCAAAAGCGGCGTCCTCGGCCAGCGGGTTGCCCGTTATCCGAAAGGTTGCGCCGTCGCGGTCGATCCAGCCCTCGATGGTCTGCATCGGCTCAGGCCAGCCAGGTTCTTGCTTGAGGCTATGGGACAGGACAAACGCGCCTTCGCCATGCTGCGCCCAACGCAGCACAACCTCGGCATACCCATCTTTGACCGCTCCGGAGGCCAGTTCCGCCTCCCGCGCGCGAAATAGGGTTTCTGCCTTGCCGTCTGCCGGTCCAAGGCGGGAAATGTTTAACCCGCCGACGGCCAAAGTTTGCTCCATGCGGGGCCACCCTGACGGCAGCGACACCACATGGCGGCCCAAACACACATCCTGAAATTCAATATCTTCCACGAGCTCAAAATCCCCGGAGTCAAACCCCTGCGGCCCAAAGAGCGGCAGCCGACCGAATACAACGACAATTGCCGCAATGGCGGCCAAGAGCAAGATGAATAAGGCGGCGCCGCGCTTCATGGCTGGGCGTCCGGTTGTGGCCAGTTACCGGCGGCGCGATGCAGCAATCTGATCCGAGCCTGATCGGATTGGCGCGTGGCGTTCAGGATCTCCCTTTCAGCCTCCGGAAGCGCGCTGATTGCGGCCTTGCGATGCGCGCACAGGCATAACGCGGCCCTGATCGGGGCTGGCTGGCGGAACCCCAGGGCAATCAACTGCGCGCGTTCTTGGCCCAGCAGGTCGGCCGGCGCGCGCGGGAACAGCTTTTGCACTGCCGCGATGTCATGCGCTTGCGCCCGCGCCGCGACCGCGGCGACAAAGGCCGCCCGCAGCGGGTCGCTCAGCCTGAAGCCCGACCGGCAGGCGGGCAGGTCCGGCGGCATATCCACCCGAAAGCTGCGATCGTCCGCGCTGCAGATCAACTGGCTCACAACGCCGCCCTGCTGGTCGCTGAGCAGCCATAGCTTGTCCGCCTCGGTCGCCGCCGCGGAGGACACGAAGGTCATCAGATGAAACGGGTCCCAGAACCTGAAATAGAGCGCGTTGCCCTGCATGTCCAAAATGCGGATTTTGCGACGCAAATGCGCGTGCAGCCGGTCGAACCCAACAGGGCTGCGCAATATGACGGCTGCGTCGCGGCCCCAAAGATGCCAGGGAACATCGTTTTCGCGGTCATCCGTCCAGAGCCACCGGCAGAACGTGGCGTCCGGCGTCAGCTGCACCAGCCAGGGCGCGGCCTCGCCAAGCTCCTCTTTGGCTTTGCCTTGAAACAGGCAGCGATATGTCAGCCCCGACGCATCCAGCGTCTCGGGCAGGCCGGGCCATTTGCATGCATCCACCAGCGCGTAGGTTTCCGCGCCGCCGTCTTCCGGGTCGAACATGGCACCGAGGATGTCGCGCCAGGCCGGATCATCAGCGGGCGCCTGCGGCGGCAATCCGACCAGATCGGGCAGTTCGGTGATGCTCAACAATGGCATGTCTCCCGAGATCAGCGCAGTCTCAATTCTCTGTAATCAACAACTTAATTGAACGGGACCACGCCAGATGGTCAAGCCAAATGTGCGTGGGATAGCGTGTCGCGCCCTGCGCCAAAAATCGGGCGCGGCGCAGTTGCATCCCACCGGCCATCCCGCCAATGTCGGCCCGAACAATGTTGCGAATTCAGGAGTGCTGCCCGACATGTGGCGAGGCAAATGCGTGTTTGAAACGGACAAGGACCGGTTCATCGCCGAGACCGAGGATCACAGCGTCGCGCAATCCGACGCGCTTGCCAATCGCGAAGCATTTGTGGCCGGGCAGGGCGGCCGGATGATTGTCGCAGGCCCGTTGGAGCAGGCGGATGGCAAACGGTCGAACCCCGCGCTGCGGGTGCGCACAACATCGACCGGTGCTGACCCTCTGCGCCTTACCCTTGCAGCGGATCAAAGGCCGGTTGATTTTGAAGTGCTGGCATTGCCCGACGGGCCCGCAGCACTGGAAGAGCAGCTTTTCGACCCCGCGTTGCAGGACGTACCACCCGCCATTGCGCACCCCGCCCCGGGGGCCGCCCCGGTTGAAGTATTTGCCCTGATCGATGCGGCGTGCAACCCAATGATGCCGGAGGCCTTGGCCGGGTACGGCGCTGATCACGTTTGCCTTTTCGGAGGAGAGACCGCGGATGAGCTGTCAGATGTCGCCCCTTGGTTGGCCCGGCTTGAGCCGGGGCACCCGCTGACCGGCGCGCTGCTGAGCGGCGACGAGCCGCCACTGGGGCATTGGCCCCTGCAGAGCGCAGTGTTCTTGTGCAGCCGGATCGGGCTGCCCACGCTCCGGCGCAACTTGCGCAAATTCACCCGGATGCAGCGCGAGGACGGCAATCCGCCCTATTATTTCCGCTTTTACGACCCGTCGGTCTTCCGCGTTGCGCTGCCTGCCATGACGCCGGACATGCAATGCCAGCTTCTGGCGGGCATCGACCTCGTGATCCTGCCTGCGGATACCGAAGGGCAAACGGCGCTGAGGCTGACCCGGGGCGTATCAAACTTCAGCTAAATAGGGTTGCAAAGGGCCGCATTTTCCGCCTTCATTACCGCATCAACCTTCAGCGTTTTGACCGCCTAACTTTCGAATTTTGCTCCATTTTTGCAGGGTTTCCAGACCACCGATGTTTCTAGAGCCGCAGATTGTCCCGGTCACGCCGCTGACCACGCAGCCAAGCGGCGGCACAGACCCGGTGGTGCCTGACGCCTGCGCCGATCTGATCTTCCCCGACGGACCAATGACAACCTACGCCATTGTCGATGCGGCGCTGCTGCCGGCATTTGACGGCGCCGATGACGCCGGCGGGCTCCGGGCCAGTTGCCTGTTCAACGCCGCCGCGGCGGAGACGCTTGGCGATTGCGCCCCATATCTGGTCCAGCTGGAGCCAGGCCATTCCTTCGTCGGCGCGTTGTTTACCGCCGGGCAGGAGCCTTGGGTGCATTGGGACCGCAGCGCCTACATCCTTGTGCAGAGCCGCGCATCATTCAACGCAATGCGGGCGCATTTCCGCCGTTTCACCAAGATCAGCGACCGCGACGGCGCGTGGTTCTTTTTGCGCTTCTACATGCCTGAGGCGATGGACGAGATCATGGCCGGGCTGGCGCAGTCCCCCGCGCATCTTGCGCGTTGGTATCAGATCAGCGGAGCCGACCCGATTGAGCGCTACATTGTCCCTCGACCGGATGCAGGCACCTTGCACATTCATGGCTGGGACTCCGCCCAACACGCCCAGCTGACCGCCGTCACCCCCGCGCCCTACCTGCTGGATGAGCAGTACGAGGCGATACTGCGCCGCATCCGCGACCTGCGGCTCGTCCAGCGGCTGACAAGCGCGATCTTGCATGATTACGAAAATCTGCATGAGTTGGACGCCGACCAGACGCGGGCGCTGATCCATGCCGGGTTGCGCGGCGCGCGGGCCGAAGGGTTGCGAACCGAGCTGGCTATGGGCCAATTTGCGGCTGCGGGCTTTTTGATGGGCACGCCGATGACCCGCGCCCATTTGGAGCGGGTGCCGGGCTATTGCGACCGCAGCGCCCACGAGAACAGACGCACCAGGGCGCTGCTCGATCATGCCGAGGCGGCCGCGGCGCGGCGGCTACAAAGCACACAAGGAGCCGCGTAATGGCGATATCCACAGAACAACAGCAAGGCGGCCTGTCGGACCTGCAGGAAAGCGGCACGGCGGACGAATATTGCAAGGCCTGCGAGGACCCGGCGATCATCCCGATCTACCCGGTGCGCATCGCATGGTGCGACCTGCTTGGCGACGTCAATGGCGGCTTCACCTATCCCACCAAGCTGGGCTTTGCGCCCAGCAGCGGGTTTTGCCTGCGCACATTGCGCAAGGGCGACGTGTTCATCTACGACGAAACCAACGCCCTCTGGAGCTATTTCGAGCACCGGCCGGATGCGGGCCCCAGCGGGGGGTTATACACGCGCTACGATCTGACCCCCGAAGACAATGATCGGCCCTTTTGGGGGCCGCCCACTGACCGCAACATCCGGCTGCCTTATGTGGCAGACAATTGCGAATCCATCCTGATCGCCTACACCTCGCAGCGCTGGAACACTTTCGCCAACATTTACGCCAATACGGACGGGTGCCGCGACGCGCTGATGACGCGTGTGCAGCTGTCCGCGCCCTCGGCGGACACATTTTCAGCCCCGCTCGAAGAGGTGGCGTCCCATGTCGTGGAATTTGGTGGCGAGAACACCATCCACGAGCGGATGACGTGGAATGCGCTTAGCGATGTTGGGATGCAGTCCTTGTCGGCGGATCGGTTGCTGCGCGATTCCTCGGTCCGGCTGGCTGAAGGCAAGGCTGTGATGATCGCATTGCACGACCCGGTCGGGGTCGCGCTGGAGATCGCGGCCTGCCACGTCAATCGCGTCGCCATCCGGTCGCAATACCTTGAGGCAAACGCCTATCCGATCGCGTCGGGACGCGCGGCGCAAACGTTGAAGGCCCATGCGGTCGACCAGCTTCGCACTGCGGACCTGAGTTGGAGCCAAAAACGCATGTTCAAGGAATGGCGCGATGACTCGATCCGCCCCGAGCATGAGACCTACCTCAAAGAGGTGGATCGGCAGCTGTCCAACTACGACACCGTGCTGGACGGCATTCTCGCCGCATGGAAAAAGTTCTTCGAGCGCGGCAAGGCGGACCCGGCCGGGACCAAGGGCAGCCTGCAAAACGTGATGCTGGCCTTCCCGGCGCAGCTGAAAATAGAGAGCGAGATCAAGGGGATCATCGAGGTGGCGCATGCTTCGATTGCGTCGCTGAGCGCGTCTCAAGCCGGGCAGGACATGATGCGCAAATACGTGTTGGCCGATGACAAGTGGCAGCCGGGGGCCAACCCTGTCGCCTCCGCCATCAAGCTGGTGGGGAGCTCCCTGTCGGCGGCCAATTTGACGTTCAAGCACCGAGACGCCCTTCAAAGCATGTCGAGCAAGCTGCTGGCCGACCTTGCGATGCCCTTTGCCTTCGAGGTGGAGCACATGTCGAGGTTGGATTTACTCAACGAAATCAACGTTTTCAACCGTGGCGTCTATGGCAAGACCGTGACCCGGTCGACGGTGCCGGTGCCCATTGCGAATGCGACCCGCGAGATCCTCGGAAACGGCCGCGCCCGGCAAATTCAGGGCAGCAAGATGATCAAGCGGGGCCACATGCTGCACACCGTGCAGGTGCCGACATTTGTCTATCGTTTCGATGGCAGGGTCGCCGTCAGCAGCTCGGCCGGTCGGATCAGCATCTCGACCGTTGCAAACGGTTTGGGCCTGCTGGGCAACGCGTTACAAATTGCCGAATTGACCCGGACGCCGGACCGCGACGTCATGACCGGGACGCCCGGCCGCATTGCCGGGGACCCGAGGCTGGGGCTGACGCTGGCCGCCATCGAGACCGCCACCCAGCTGATGGATGCCGGCAATGATGTGATCAACGGCGGCAAGGCCACGCGCAATTACTTCGTGCGCGGGCAGCTGAGCCGGAGCATTCTCAAGAAGCTGATGGCGGGCAAATCCCTGTCAGACGACATGGCCCGCACGTTGATTGAAAGCGGCAAGCTGCAGGTTCGCAGCACGGCGCCGCTGCACAGCTCCCGCGTGATGGGTTGGGTTGGACGCACGGCCAGCTTCGTGGGGTTCGCCCTGGCATCGCTGGACCTGATGAAAGCGGCGGAGGCCTGGCAACGTGGCGATACGATTGGCGTGTTGTCCAATGTCGCCCTTGGCGTGGGCGCCGTCCTGTTGACGGTCGGCGGCATTGCGGCGGCTGGCGGGTGGTGGACCGGTATCGGCGCAGTCATCGGCATCGTCCTGATCATCGTCGGGCTGGTCTTGTCCTTCTTCGTGGATGACCCGGTGACCCGCTGGCTAAAAGGCTCCTACTGGGGGACGGCGCGCAACTACATGTTTTGGGACAACCGAAGCCGTCGCGAAATTCAGCGGAGCGCGGGCGAGGCGGGGCAGCATGACGCGCAGCTCAAGCTGCTGATCAACGAGCCGTCCGGTTACGACTTTTCGCGCTACCTTCAGCGCGAACTGCAAGAATTCCACGAGATGGTCTACTGGCCGCAAGATGTGCCGGACCCCGCCGACAACCGGCTGACCGAACGCATCGGGCTGATCTTCAAAAGCGACACCCATATGGCGGAGCACAAGAACATCACGCTCGACATCCGGTTCCGGCTGCCCAACTTCATAGACGGCATGTCCGAGTTCGACGCCCGGGTCTGGATTCTTTACAATATGAGGGCCTCTTACCAAACCCCGGGGCGGTATCGCGGCGGGCTTGGCCAGATGGAAGTGACTAACATGTTCGCCAGAAATTTGCGGGTGCACGACGCGGCGCAAGGCATTCTGAAGAGCACCATCCAGATAAACGAGCTGCGCAACGCGGATTCCAACCGGCTAAACAACGTCAAATGGGACATCCTGAAAGTGGGCTTCGCCCGAGGATGGAGCTACACCCCCACCACCAATATCAGCCTGCCCCGCCAGTATGACGACCACTTTTTCAGCGGCAGCTGGGACGACAATGACAGCATTGGCGGACAGGACATCATCCGCATTTGGCGGTCCGGCGGCTGGGAAGACTGATGGGGGACTTCCTGTCCGACCCATATGTCCTGCAGGCCTTGGCGGCAGGGGTTCTGGCCGCCGCGCTGCTGAGCGGAGGGCTGTGGTTGATACGGCGCAACCACCCTTCGCTGCGCCCCCTGAAGGGCACCGACCCAATGCCGCGGGACCGGTCAATTGCCGCGCCGCGCGCCGTTGGGGTGTCCGACTGGCAAAGCGGGGTTGCGGGGCCACGCGACAAGGAGCCACATATATTGCCCTACGCGGGCCCGCATCTGTTGCAGGTCAACGCGGACCGCGCGGTCATCCGCGCCGGAGGCGAGCGCCATGCCGCCCGGTTCATTCTTTTTGTTTTCGTATTGGCCCCCCTGTTCGTGGCCTGTCTCGGCCTCCAGCTGCAGCAGCTTCTTGGTTTCCTTGGCCGTGGCGTGGGCAACTGCACTACCTATGTGGCGACCGGCGACGGGGTTGAGGTCGTCTGGACCGAGGTCCCTGGCACTCTGGCAGGGTTCTTGCAAACGAGGCTTTGCGATCTTGCGCTGATTTTTGACAGCAACTCGGTGCATCAGGGTTTGGGTGAAAAGCTGTCATCCCTGTTGGATCCGAATGTGCTGACCTTCCTGGGGTTGTTTGGATTGCCGATCATCGCTTTGGCGATCATGGCGCGCCCGACACCGGCCCCGCTGGTGTTCGACCGGTCCCGGCAGGTCGTCTACACGGTCCGCAAAGGCGCGCTTTGGGCCGCGCCTTGGGATGGGTTGCAGATGGTTGCAGCCGGCGGGCCTTTTACGACCATGCCCGCCGTCGCCCTGTCGCGCTTTGACGGGGACGGATGGGACCCGCGCCAGCGGTGGTTCGTGCTGGCGGGGTATCATGCCCGTGGCGAGGCGCGGGCCGCCTTTATCCGCGAACAGGGCGCGGATTGGGTGAACCGCTGGGACGCGGTGCGCTGTTGGTTGGTGGTCTACATGACCCAAGGGCCGCAGCAGGTGCATGGCCGGTTCATCGGCAAGGGTTTCGCCGATTTGATCGCCCCGCGACAGGCAAATCTGCCAGAAGACAGCGAGACCCAGCTTGACGCCGCCCTGGCAGCCCATGCCTTGCAAACACGCGGGGGCAGCCACGACATGCCACGTTCCATGAAAGCGCTTATGCGACGCGCGGACAGTGTCGTCAGCGCCGAGCAGTGCGGCCTGACAAAGGCACCTTAGGGCATGATTTTGCAGCGCGGCGAGCCGCTGATGATCTTGCCACCATGCGACGTGGTGCAGCCAAGATAGGCGATGGGGCGGCCATTGATTTTGGACATTGACGAGCCCTGCACGATAACCGCGCCGCAGGCTGTCTTGTCGCCAACCCGCGCGGTGGGCTTGTTGTCGGTCAACCAGTTGCCGGCGCCTTCCGTGATCGGCGTGACAACCTTACAAAGCGGACAGACATGTTTGTCGCCAACTCGTGCGATGGGTATCATGGCTAGGCCTCCTTGGTGCGGCGGCAATGCCGCATCTTACTTCCCCATCTTACCCAATTCAGGCGTGGTGACAACGCGCAACGGGACCCACGCTGAGGTCAGCCATTCGGTCAGATGATTTCGTCTTCGTCAAAAAGCGGGTCGGCCTCCAATTGCGCGGTCAAATCCTCAACCGCGGTTTCTGCCGCGGCGGGGGAGGCGACCTTGGCTATGTGGTAGACCGCGTCCCCTTCATTGACCACCGGCATGACGGCGCGACCTACGATGATGCCTTCGAAGTCGGCGACAAGCTCCAGCTCCTCGTCGCCAAACGGGTCACAGACGGCGGCCAGCACGTCGCCTTCGCTGACAACCTCGCCATCCTCCTTGAAGGTCCGCAGCAGCCCGCCCGCAGGCGCGCGGACCCACCGCGAAGAGGAACACAGGATCGACGCGGCCTTCGCCTTGCTGATGCCCTTGCGGGGCAGGGAGCCTATGTCGTTCATCACCCGCAAGATGCCCGCAACACCGGCGCGCACGGACATCTCGTCAAAACGCAGGCCTTCGCCGGCCTCGAAAAGCAGCACGTCCACGCCCAGCTCCCGCGCGGCGGCGCGCAGCGACCCGTCGCGCAGCGGCGAGGTCAGGATGACCGGCGCCCCGAACAGCTTGGCGCGTTTCAGGATCGAAGGCGTGTCAGGCGAGATGCGGATCTGCGGCAGGTTGGTGCGATGAATGGCCGCCGAATGCAGGTCGATGCCGAACTCGCAGCGCGCAACGACCTCGGTCAGGAACAAATGCGCCATGCGCGATGCCAGCGAGCCCCCGGTGGAGCCCGGAAAGCTGCGGTTCAAGTCGCGCCGGTCGGGCAGGTAGCGCGAGCGGTTGTGGAACCCAAACGCGTTCACAATCGGGATCACCAGCAATGTGCCGCGCAAAGACGCCAGATTGTCGGCGCGCAAGAGACGGCGCACAATTTCGACCCCAATCACCTCGTCGCCATGGATACCCGCGCTGACAAACTGGGTGGGGCCGGGGCGTTTGCCATGGATGACATGTACAGACATGTGGATCGGAGTGTGGTCCGACAGCGTGCTGACCGGCAAATCAACCGTGCGGCGGGTGCCGGGGGCAATCCGCTCCCCGCCAATCTCGAAGTCTTCACGTGGGGGCATGGGTGCGGTTCAGCCTTTGCCTTTGGTTTTGGTCTTGCCGGGTTTGGCGTGTTTTTCCAGGTGGTCGATGATTTTGCCCGCGATATCAAGACCCGTGGCTTTCTCCACGCCTTCCAATCCGGGGGACGAGTTCACCTCCATCACCACCGGCCCGTGGTTGGCGCGCAGCATGTCGACGCCGCAGACGGCCAGCCCCATGGACTTGGCGGCGCGCAGGGCGGTCGCACGTTCCTCGGGCGAAATTTTGATCAGCTCAGCCGACCCGCCACGGTGCAGGTTGGACCGGAAATCGCCTGCAGCGCCGGTGCGCTTCATCGCGGCAATCACCTTGCCGCCGACCACGATGGCGCGGATGTCGGTGCCGCCCGCTTCTTTGATGAATTCCTGCGCCATGATGTTCACATTCGCGCCGCGAAACGCCTCGATCACCGATTTGGCCGACCGGCCCGTGTCGGCCAGAACCACCCCGATGCCTTGCGTGCCTTCCAGCAGCTTGATTACCACCGGCGTGCCGCCTGCCAATTCCACAATGTCGCCCGCCTTCTTGGCGTCATGAGCAAATGCGGTGACCGGCAGCCCGATGCCGTCGCGCGCCAAAAGCTGCATGGAGCGCAGCTTGTCGCGCGATCGCCCAATCGCCACGCTTTCGTTCAGGGGGTATACGCCCATCATTTCGAACTGCCTGAGAACGGCCAGCCCATAGAAGGTGACCGACGCGCCGATGCGCGGGATCACCGCGTCGTAGCCCGTGAGTTTCTCGCCATTGTAATAAATCTCGGGCCGCCGCGACGCGATATTCATGTAGCATTGCAAGGTGTTGATGATGTCGAGCGTGTGGCCGCGCTCCTCCGCCGCCTCCACAAGGCGCTTGTGCGAATACAGCTTTGCATTGCGGGCGAGCATGGCGATTTTCATGGGGCAGCGGTCCTTTTTCAGCAGCGGGCCTGATCGAGCCTAGAGGGTTTGAGGCCAGATTGTAAGCATTTCGCTTTTCAGCGTTTACCGTTCGTTAAGGCTTGGTGCGGAAGGTTGAATGGCATAGCTGCCGGAGCCGCGATATGTCAGAATTGGCCATTATTATCCCCCACCTTAACGACGCGTCGCGGCTGTATCGCTGTCTGGACGCTTTGGCCCCGCAGGTTTGCCGCGGGGTGGAGGTCATCATTGTCGATAACGGCTCTGCCGCGCCGCTGGACCGGCTGGAAACAGACTACCCATGGGCCTTGCTGGCAATAGAACGGCGCGCGGGTGCCGGGCTGGCCCGCAATCTTGGGGTGTTTCTGACAGATGCCCCAAAACTGGCCTTTCTGGATTGCGACTGTGTGCCTGGCTCTGACTGGGTGGCGGTTGCAATGGGCGTTCAGGTGGACGGGCGGGTCATCGGCGGCCGTGTCGAGACGTTCCACGAAGGGCAGGGGCCGCGGACCGGGGCGCAGGTGTTTGAACAGGTGTTCGCCTTTGATATTGCACGCTATGTTGCACGGCTTGGGTTCTGCGGCAGCGGCAACATGGTGACCTCGCGCGCGGTTTTCGAGGCCGTGGGGCCGTTTCGGGCGAATGTATCGGAAGACATGGAATGGTGCCTGAGGGCCGGCGCGGCTGGGGTCAGGGTCGAATATGAACCGATCCTGCGTGCCAGCCACCCGACACGCGCCGATTGGGCAGCGCTGCGGCGCAAATGGCGGCGGCTGGCGGCAGAGCGCTTTTTGACCGACGCGGAGTCCTTGCCTGGTCGTGTGCGGTGGTTGTTCAGGGCGGTGTTTACCATGGCAAGCATTATGCGGGACGGACCCAAGGTCATGTTTACCAACAGGATTTCAGGCCTGCGGGACCGCGTCTTCTGCCTGGGGACGTTGCTGCGCATAAGGGTGCTAAGGGCTATGTGGATGAGCGGGCAAGCTCTGACAGGCAGGCCCTAAGTCTGATCGTCCATCCAGATGGTGACCGGCCCGTCATTGAGCAGGGCCACTTTCATATCTGCCCCGAATTCGCCGGTTTGTACCGGGATACCCAGCGTCGCGATGTCAGCCGCGAATTTCTCGTAAAGCGCGCGCCCCTCGTCAGGCCCCGCCGCCGTCGAAAACCCGGGACGGTTGCCGCGCGAGGTGTCGCCTGCCAATGTGAATTGGCTAACCACCAGAGCCTGCCCGCCAATGTCGGCAAGGGATCGGTTCATCTTGCCAGCGTCATCTTTGAAGATGCGCAGTTTCGAAATTTTTGCCGCCATCTTGGCCGTTTGCTCTGGCGCGTCGCCCTCCATGGCGCAGATGAGGATCAGCAGGCCGGGGCCGATCTCGGCTATCGTCTTGCCGTCTACCGCGACCGAGGCCTCGCCGACCCGTTGGATCAGCGCCCTCACAGTTCGGACAAGGTGGGCGGGTTGGCCCCGGCGCGCGACACGGTGATCGCCGCGCATTTTGCGCCCATCTCAAGCGCTGCTTTGATGTCGGCTTCTGATATTTGGGCAATGGCGGCCTTGGTCAGCTGGCCGCGCGTTTGCAGGCCGTAAAGCACGCCCGCGTTGAAGGTGTCGCCCGCGCCGACCGTGTCGACCACCTCGACCTTTTGCGAGGGCACAAAGACCCGTTTATCCGCCGTGTAGGCGACTGCCCCCTCGGCGCCTAGTGTGATCAGCACCAGCTTGGTGCCGCGTTCGATGAGCCGGTTCGCAAGCGCCGCGTTATCGCCCGCACCTTCCAGCCATTCGAGGTCCTCATCGCTGAGTTTCACTATGTCGGCGACGCTCATCATCGCGCGGATGCGGGCCACATAGGCGTCGCGGTCGCGGATGAAGCTGGGGCGGATATTGGGGTCGATCATGGTGACGCGGCCCGGGGCTTCGCGCTCCATCAGGGCTTGAAACGCCTCGGCGCTGGGTCCCGCCGCAAGCGAAATACCACCAAAGAACAATGCTTTGACATTCTCTCCACATGCCGGGAGGTCCGGCGCGCGCAGCGACGTCAGCGCCGAATTTTCGTCGTAAAACGTGTAGGTTGCATGGCCATCCTGCAGCCGGACAAACGCCAGGGTCGTCGGCGCGTCGGGGCGCGGGCTGAGCGAGGTGTCGACGTCAGAGCCGTGCAACGTGTCGACCAGTAATTCCCCGAAAAGGTCGCTTGAAAGCGGGCAGAAAAAGCCGGGTTCGGCCTCCAGCCGGCCCAGCGCAATCGCGGTGTTAAACACGGCCCCGCCCGCATAGGGCGCAAAGGCCTGCTCCCCTTGGGTGGTCTCACGGGGCAACATATCAATAAGGGCTTCCCCACAGCATAAGATCATTGTTGCGCCATCCCATATCCAATTGCAGCCGCGACGAGCAGCCCGATAACAACCGCAATGGCAATCTTCATTGCCGAGTATGGCCTTTGCCCGCGCACCGCGCCGGTTTGGCCGTTAACGACGAAGCGGTAGGTTTCGCCTCGGTATTTGTAGGCCGCCATCCAGACCGGCAGCAGGACATGCTTGAACGTGACATTGCTGACCTTGGTCTTGGCGGTGTGGATGCGTTGCCGGTCGCCGCCGATATCGAACTTGATGTCACGGGTGATGCGGTTGTCCATGGTGACGCGGGCCTCGCCGAACCCGTCATCAAGGGCCACCGTGTAGGCCTCCGCCCGAAAACCGGCCAGATATTCGGGGCTGTAGGGGCTGAGCTGAGACAGGTCCCACGGCGCCAATGCGTCAGTATACGGGCGGGGCAGCGAGGTAGACGCCAGCACCAGCACATCGTCGAAATCGCGCGCCACGCGGCCCGCAATGGGATGCCAGCGGGTCTTGGTGACCATCACTGTTTGCTTCTTGCCGTCCCGGACAACGGTTTTGCTGACCTGGTAGTCCACGCCGCGTTCACCGGTATAGGTGGTCTTGGTGTCGGCATCGTAGGTCCAATACGGCACGTAGATACCGTCCAGCTTGCGGCCCTTCTTGGCATATGCCTGAAGCCCGTTGGGGGCGAACCAGCGTTTGCCCAGCCAATCGGTCATGGCTTTGCGCGCGGTGCGTTCGTCCAGCACGAAGGGCAGCACGCCTTTGGGTTTGATATGCCGGTTGGGACCAGTGTCAGTGACCACGGGCGTCGCGCAAAAAGGGCATTCCGTGGCATGGATGTTGGCGTCAAATTCGACCTGCGCCGCGCAGTTGGGGCATTGGGAGACGCGGGTCTCCTCCATCTCGGCCTCGGCCAGCGAACCTCTGACGGCGGCCTCGAAATCCAGCTCCCGAATGGTCGATGAGCCGCCTTCGCTCATCGCGGAAGTGTTGCCGCAATGCGGGCAAACCAATTGGTCGCCGCCAGGGTCGAACTCCATGTCGGAGCCGCAATTGTCACATGGAAAGCGGTGCTCTTGGGACGTGTCGGACATGAACTTACAGGAACCTGTGCAAAACCTTCGGGGTCATAATGCGCAGTGCATTATCACGCAGCGCCGTGTGACGCCACAGGTGGAATAGTGCATGGAAGATGACCAGAATGGCCAGCCCGTAAAACTGATACTTATGCAGTTTTCCCACAATGTCATTGGCGTGGGGCAGCCCCATGGCCGGGGCGATGGGCAATATGCCGCCCGCCCACAGGATCACGCTGGAGGTCAGACCCAGCAGGAACCCGCCAAAGGCTACCAGAAACAGCCCCCAGATGATGGTGTGGTGCATGACCTTATGGGTGAGGCGCGCCCATGGCGGCAGCTTGGGGCCGGGGCGGCTGGCCAGACCCTTGCGCAGGTAGAGCACGGTCCAGATCAGGGCGAGCGTCACGAAGATCAGCCCCATGACGGAATGAAACTGGAAGATAACCGGCCCCATCCGCCTGAGCGCGTCGGGGTCGGCGAAGATAAACCAGAGGAAAAAGGGGATGATCCCCCAATGCAGCCACTTCAATGTGGTACGTCGTGCCGGAAACCGCGCTTTGGTGTTTATCCAAGTCTTCATGAATGAAGACACGTGCGCGGCCCCCGATAAGTTTCGTTAAGCGCCCGGTGGGGGCGGCGGCATGATGGTGAAGAGCTGCGCCAGCTCGGTCACCTCGCCCGCTTCTTTCCAGCCGTCCTGGCCTGCGGTCCAGACATGGGTGGACCGCGTCAGCCCGCCTTCGCTGGCCATGCGCCCAAGTGCAGCCTTGGAAAACGGCCCCTTTGTCTCGCCCTTCTCGGCGATGTGCCAAACATGTTCGACCGGCGGGGGCGGAGGCGTCTGCGGAGCAGCCGCCGCGGGTGCCGCGCCCCATGGGCCGGATTGCATGTTGTTGGCCATTTGCTGCGCCATGGCCATGCCCATCCCGGCACCTAAACCTGCGCCCATGCCGCCACCCCCGTTGGGGTTTTGCGCGGCCATGGTCATGGCTTCGGCGGCGGAATACTGGGTAAATTTGCCCAGATCGCCCGCAATGCCCATGGAGGACCGCTTGTCCAACGCGGCTTCGACCGCAGGCGGCAAGGAGATGTTTTCAATGTAGAATTCAGGAATTGTCAGCCCGTATTCGGCCACGATCGGGTTGATGGCTGCAGTGATCAGCTTGCCCAGATCGCCGGTATTCGCCGCCATATCCAGCGCCGGGATACCCGCACCGCCGATGGTTTTGGAGAACTCCTGCACGATGATGTTGCGGATCTGGTAGCTGATCTCGTCCATTGTGAATTCGCCATCGGTGCCGACGATCTCGGTCAGAAACTTGGCGGCGTCTGAGACGCGGGTGGAATAGGTGCCGAACGCGCGGATGCGCAGCGGGCCGAATTCAGGATCGCGCAGCATGATCGGGTTCTTGGTGCCCCATTTCAGGTCGTTGAAGCGCGTGGTGTTGACGAAATAGATCTCGGATTTGAACGGGCTCTGGAAGCCGTGATCCCAGTGCTGCAGCGTCGTCATGATCGGCATGTTGTTGGTTTCCAACATGTACATGCCTGGGGTGAAGACGTCGGCCAGTTGGCCCTCATGGACAAACACCGCCGCCTGACCTTCGCGCACGGTCAGCTTGGCGCCGTATTTGATCTCGTGCCCTTCACGGTCGAAACGCCAGACCATCGTGTCGCGTGTGTCGTCGGTCCAGTGGATGACGTCGATGAACTCGCCGGTCAGAAAATCAAGAATACCCATGTGGTCCTCACTTTAAGTGTGTCGGTGTTAACTGTCGCCGCCAAGCAGCTCGGATGCAATGACTTCGACGACGGGGCGCGCTTCTTTGGGGTTCGCCCCAAGGGGCAGGCGCTCGTCGTAGAGGATTTCCAGCAGCAGCTCGTCATGGCGGGTCAGGAGCGCAAATTCGTCGTCATCGTTGAAGATCGACGGGCGCGCGGCGGGGCTGTCATTGCTCAGGCCAAGGCCTTGCGCGATTTCTTCGTGAAAGCAGCTGTCACGCAGCAGAGGAGGGTGTTCAGCGCGGATGATGGCGACGGCGGAATGGAAGCTGTCCGGATTGTCCGCATCAGAGAAGGCATAGACCGCACAATATGTGGGGCGAGGCATTTCCGTGATTTGCGTGGCCAGACTTTGGCTGAGGCCGGGGACGAGGCGCATCAGGGTGGGGCCGTAGGCCTCCAATTCGTCTACGGTCAGGACCGCGACTGTGAAGTTCCCACGCGTCTTGCCAAGAGAGATATCCAGTCCCGTGACGCGCGCCAGGCGGGATGCGTAGCCCGCTACCGTGCGCCGCGACGTCGTGCGGATATCGTCAGAGACGGCTGGGCCAAAATCCATGGCCAAGCGCACCGGCTTTTCCCAGCGTTGGACCCGGCCTTCGGAGCGGCGATCTTCGTAGGTGCCGCCAGAGAAGGTAAACTCGTTGAACACGCCGATTTGTACGAAGTTTTGCACCAACATGCGCTTGGAAAACGGCGTGTCCGGCCCACCACCATCTTTGCGCAGCAGACCCTGGCTGACCAATTGGCGTTGGACGGTCTCGTAATAGGCCGCCAGTTCTATGCTGCGTTCTGACGGTTGAACCGGTGCCTCCACAACTTGCGGTTCGGGCAGGCGGGGTTCAGGGCGGGGGCTGGTGACAGCCTCCTCGCAGGCGGACAGCGCGAAGGCGCCCGCCAGCAGAAGCCCGAATTTTGAACCCCACTTGCGCTGCATTTAACCAGTGCTGTCGCCGATGTTGTGGCCGCTTGCGGTGTCGCGCGCTTTGGCGGAAGCGAGCGTTTCACGCAGCTCGGTCTCCATAACGGCCAGCTTTTCTTCCGCCTCGGCGCGCTTGCGTTTGCCCTCGTCGGCGATCTGCAGCGACTCGTTGATGGTGGCCACAAGATCGTCATTGGCTTGCTGCACCGCTTCGATGTCGAAGACGCCGCGTTCCATTTCCTCGCGGATGGACTTGTTGGCCATGCGCAGGTTTTCGGCGTTGGATTTCAGCAGCTCGTTGGTCAAATCGTTGGCGTCGCGCACGGCTTCCGCCGCCTCTGCGGACCGTTGGATGGTCAGCGCTTGGGCCAGCTGGGTTTCCCAAAGCGGAACGGTGTTGACCAGGGTCGAGTTGATCTTGGTCACAAGCGATTTGTCATTTTCCTGCACCAGCCGGATCGAGGGCAGGGACTGCATGGTGACCTGACGGGTCAGTTTCATGTCGTGGACGCGGCGTTCCAGATCGTCGCGCGCGGCGCGCAGGTCGCGCAGTTCCTGGGCGACCATGACCTTTTTGTCCTCTGCCGCCTTGTCGACCGCGAGTTCTTTCTTGGGGATGTCCTTGTGATCCAGCTCGGCCACTTTTTCTTCGCCGGCGGTGATGTAAAGCGCCAGCTCGTCGTAGAATTCCAGCGTGCGCTCATAAAGCACGTCGAGCGATTTGATGTCTTTCAGCAGCACATGTTCATGCTCCAGCAGATCACCGGTGATCTTGTCGATCTGGCCCTGCACCGTTTCAAACTTGGCCATGAACATGGCGGCAGGCTTGGCGCGGCCAATCAGTTTTTCCCACCAGCTAAGCTTGCGGTTGGGGTTCAGTTCCGAGACGGAAAAGCCGCGGATGGTGCTGACGATGTCGCGCAGCGAGTTGCCCGCGGGGCCCACATCCTTGTTCTTCACGTCGGCCAACATGGATTGGCTGATTTCCTGCAGGCCCGCCTGCGCGTTGGACCCAAAAGACACGATGGAGTTGGTGTCCGTCATGTCGATCTCGTCCATCCGGCGACGGATTTCAGCAGCAACGGGCGCATCGGCCTTTTGCAGCGGCACCAGGTCAGTGGATGGCTCAGGCAGCACCACGGCGGTGACCTCATCAAGCATTGCCACTGAGGCCTGCGCCTTTTCGCGAACGGTTTCTGTCATGGTGGTCCTCCTGATGTCCGCGCGATCAGCGCAGAGTGATGCCTTCGCGCTGCAACCGGTCGCGCAGCACGTCTATTTCGATGTTCAACGCGTCTTTGTTATTGGTCAGAAGCTTCTGCGTTTTCGCGGTGAAATTTGCTTCAAGATCGTCCAAGAGCGCCATGTAAGATGCCTTCGCGTCAGCGTTTTCACTGCGGCGCGTCAGGTCGACATATTGCTTCGTCGCGTCACGTGCACCTTGCAGGTACACACCGAGATAGCGCCGCGCGGCGGGCAGGTCGCGGGGGTCGTTTTCGACGGTGCGGAACATTTCGCGCGCGGTTGTGCGGAAGGCGTCGACGCGGGCGATGAGCACGCGGTCTTTGGTCTCTGCCGCCAGCTCTGCCATGTTGGTCAGATGAGCCTCTGCCTCGTCGACCGCTTTGGCGACGCGTTCATTCTGGAAATCGTCAACGCCTTCGGCAACCTTGTTTTTCATCGGGTCAAACCCGAATGCGGTGATGTGCAAGGCGGCGGCGATGACGCCGTAGAGCACGCCATTCACAAGCCCACCATCGAAGGTCGCTATGCCCACGCCAAGGCCGGTCAGCACCGCCCCAAACAGTTTGCGCGGGATCGCTGGACGGCGGGAAATGGTGCGGGCGTTGTAGGCCTCTTCGGCCTCCAACCCTTCGCGTGTCAGCCACGCGGCGAGGGCAATGGAAGCGAACGCAATCAGGTTTGCCGCAAGTCCAGTGGGGCCTGCGCCAAAAGCGGTGACCAACAAAGGTATCCCGGCAAGACCGAGGATCACAGCGCGGGAGCGGCCCCTTTGCGGCGTCGCATGACGCAGTGTGCCCTGCTTCTTCGGGGTGCTATCGGGGCTGAATTCGCCACCATACCGCTGCGCCATCAAAGCACCCCGACGGAGGCCAGCACCACCAGTGCCAGCAGGACCCCATAGGCCATTTTCTGTATCATGCCGAAGGACATGTGTTCCCCACTCTTTGCGTTGCGCGCCTCAGATATAGGGGCTTCTTGTCGTAGTTACCAGAAAATCACCCCTCGATTTACGGGGAATTAATGGTGCCCTGACTGCCCCGCCGCGCGTTCTGCTTCCAACTTGCGAGCGTAGCCGGATTGGATGAACTCCACCAGAAACAGCACGATCACCGAGAAATAGAAGGTGGTTTTTGACATTGGGATCAGCGGGTAGCCGAAGATCATGATGGCCAAATCATCGTCATGCGCGGCGTGAGACGCCGCTACACCCGCTTCGCCCAGCAAGACCACGCCAACGATCAGCAAGATGAACAGGCCCAGAACTTCGTACATGCGGTTCTTCTGCAGGAAGGCGGTGACCCCGTCCGCCAGTAGCAACATAGCGAGGCCGGAGATCAGGATTGCGGCGGCCAATACGGGGAAGACTTCGGTGATGGCGATGGCGGAAAGCACCGAATCAAATGAGAAAATCAGGTTCATGAAGACGATGAGCATGACCACCTTGGCGGCGGATTTGCCCGATTTCGCCTCAACGTCAGTTTCCAGATGCTGCACGGACAGGAGGTGGCCGATTTCCTTGAAGGCGGTGTACATGATGAAGATGCCGCCGAAGACAAAGACGCAGGTGGCAAAGTTGACGCCACCCGTCAGGATGCCTTCCCATTCAAAAATGTAGAACGGCTCCGTCAGTGAGCTGAGCAGGCTGACCATCACGAAGAGCAGTACGACACGCAAAGCGACGGCGATGATGATGCCCCAGAACCGGACGGCTTTTTGTTGCGCGACAGGGGCCCTTTGGCTTTCGATGGAGATGTAGAGCAAGTTGTCAAAGCCCAAGACCGCTTGCAGGAAGCAAAGCATTAACAGGTTGCCAAGGTTTTCGAGCGTCAGAAGATTTTCGAAGTTCAGAAATGCGTCCATCGTGGTGGGCCCCTCAGTGGTAGAAGTTGGTTAAGGTACCCCTTACAGGACAATTTTGTTCCGGCAAGGTGACGATTTCAGTTTTTACCGCCGTGTTGGCGGCTTGCCGCGGCGCTGAGGTGGCTTCTTTTTGGGACGCGGTTTGGCGCCGTCTTCCGCGATGCCAAGCTGATCGCGCATCACGCGGGATTTGACTTCCTCCACTTCGCCGGGCTTCAACTCGTTTAGACGGAACGGGCCGTAACTTACTCGGATCAAACGATTAACCTTCAATCCAACCTCGCCCATAGCGCGGCGGATTTCGCGGTTCTTGCCCTCGCGCAGGCCAACAGTGAGCCAGGCGTTTGAACCTTGCTGGCGGTCGAGGGTGATCTCCATCGGCTGGAACCTTTCGCCCTCGGCCGTGATGCCTTTGCGCAAGGGATCGAAGGTTGCGTCCTCTGGCCTGCCGTTGACGCGGACACGGTAGCGGCGGAGCCAGCCCGTGGAGGGCAGTTCGAGCTGGCGCTTGATGCCGCCATCATTGGTCAAAAGCAGCAGGCCTTCGGAGTTTATGTCGAGCCGGCCAACACTTACGACCCGCGGCATATGATCGGGTAAGGCGGCGAAGACGGTGTCGCGGCCTTTCTCGTCCTTCTCGGTGGTGACCAGCCCGATGGGCTTGTTGTAGAGCCAGAGGCGGGGCTTGTCGGGCGCGCCTATCTCTTTGCCGTCAAAGGTTATTTTGTCGCTTGGGGTCACGTTCAAGGCGGGGCTGTCGATGACTTTGCCATTCACTGAAACGCGGCCTGCGGTGATCAGCGCCTCAGCCCCACGCCGCGAGGCCACGCCTGCGCGGGCAAGGACTTTTGCGATACGGTCGCCAGCTGGTGTTTTGTCAGTCATTGCAGGGGTTTAGCGGCTTGGACGCGGAAGGGAAAGGCTTTGCGTTAAGCCGTTGAAATGGTTAGGGAAGATCATGGAATTTACGTCTCACATGGATATCGCCCTTCAAGAAGCGCGCGCAGCTGCCGCACGCGGCGAAGTGCCGGTAGGCGCGGCGGTTATCGGGCCAGATGGGAAGGTGTTGGCGCGTGCGGGCAACCGGGTGTTGGATGGCCATAATCCGGCCGGACATGCCGAAGTTCTGGCGATTCAAGAGGCCTGTAAAATTCTTCAGTCAGAGAGACTTACAGGGTGTTCTTTATACGTGACGCTGGAACCTTGCGCGATGTGCGCAAGTCTGATTTCTCAAGCCCGCATCGCGCGGGTGTATTACGGCGCGAGCGACCCAAAATCAGGCGGCGTGGCACAGGGCGCGCGGGTGTTTGAACAGGCACAAAGCCATCATAAACCAGAGGTGTATGACGGGCTTTGCGAGGCCGAGTCGGCCGCCTTGTTGCGGGAGTTCTTCGCGTCAAAGCGCGCGCGTTAGCCAAACTCACCGGCGTGCATTTTTCGTGTAGGAACCGTGTGGATTGCGTGCCGACGATGTGACGGTGCCGCGCAGATCGCGGCTGGCGTGGCGAATTGGGCACGATATTGCCTGCCGTTGGGGAAAGCGCTTTGCCCGAATCGGCAGGTCGGATATCCCAACCCCACTGTACCACCAATCCAACACCCAAGATCAGGGAGGCTGACCATGACATATTCTCAATCACGCGACGCCAAATGGACAGGTGTGCAGGCGGCATTTGCGCCGCTGGGATGCATGGCCAGCTAGGCACAGCGCCCCGTTCCGGTCCGCCCGTTCTGGCGGCCCTTTTTCCAACCCAACCAACTCTAATACCGGGCCAGAGGCTTGCGCAGTTCAAACGCGTTTTGCCGTGGGGTTCGGGTCACCATCAACCAACAAGGAGCCGTCAGCGCATTGCTGCCGGTCACGTGAAGACCATGAATGCATTACCATTGAAGACATCTGCGACATTGAGCGAGCTTGTCGACGAGCTGGTTTCCAGTTTTGGCGCAAGGCGGGTGCTGCTGGCCATCACCGCACGGCTGATCAAACGGACGCGGCCGCCTGATACCACCGGGCTGCCTGCTTTGCATGCGCAGCCCGGCGTGGATGACTTGCCCGATGATATCCGGGCGGATATCGGGCTTCCGCCCAAGCGGGAGCGGGTGAACCCTGATTTGCTGGCGGGCTATGTCTCGCGGCATTGGATGTAGAAGTGTCGGGCGCCCGTTGGGGCGCCCGGCTTGTTTCATTTGCGTTCTTTCAAGGGCTTTGCCCTTGAGCCACGCGGGCAAAATCCCAGGATATTTCTGAACATGGAAACAGGGGACGGGTTGCGCTTGAAGCGGTGCGCGCGCGGGGGTACACGGGGCGGCGAGATTTAACGGAGAACCGCGATGTCGATTGACACCAAAACCGCCGGCCGCGTGGCAAAGCTTGCCCGCATTGCCGTCCCTGAGGATGATCTGCCCAGGCTGGCAGATGAACTTAACGGGATTCTGGCGTTTATGGAGCAGTTGAACGAGGTGGATGTGGACGGCGTCGAACCGATGACATCCGTAACCCCGCAGCGGCTGAAGCGGCGCGTGGACGTGGTGACGGACGGGTCGCAACAAGAGGCGGTTCTGGCGAACGCGCCGGATGCGCGCGAAGGGTTTTTTGCGGTTCCGAAGGTGGTTGAATAATGGGCACGCTTTCAAAACTGACGATTGCCGAGGCCCGCGACGGGATGCGGTCGGGCGCGTTTACCTCTGTAGACGTGACCAAGGACTGTTTGGCGGAGATTGAAGGCGCAGGCGTGTTGAACGCTTTTGTGCATAACACCCCGGAGATCGCGTTGGAGCAGGCCGCTGCGGCGGATGCGCGGATTGCAGGTGGCGACGCGCCATCCATGTGCGGCGTGCCGCTGGGGATTAAGGACCTGTTCTGCACCAAGGGTGTTGCGTCGCAGGCGGCATCCGACATCCTCAAGGGCTTCAAGCCGCAATATGAAAGCACCATCACCCAGCAATTGTGGGATGCGGGCTCGGTGATGCTGGGCAAGCTGAACATGGACCAGTTTGCGATGGGATCATCCAACGAGACGTCTTGTTACGGCGACGTGGTCAACCCCTGGAAGATTGACGACCGAAATCTGACGCCGGGCGGGTCCTCGGGTGGATCGGCCTCTGCGGTGGCGGCTGATTTGTGTCTGGCTGCGACGGGGACAGATACCGGCGGATCCATCCGCCAACCAGCGGCATTTGTGGGCATCACAGGCTTGAAGCCGACCTATGGACGGTGCTCGCGCTGGGGCGTTGTGGCCTTTGCGTCGTCGCTGGACCAGGCGGGGCCGATGACCAAATCGGTGCGGGACGCGGCGATTATGCTTGAGGCCATGTCGGGGCATGACCCGAAAGACAGCACCTCTGCCGAACTGGCCGTGCCGGATTTCGAGGCGGCATTGACGGGTGACATCCGCGGCAAGAAGATCGGGATCCCGAAAGAATACCGTTTGGACGGCATGCCGCAGGAGATTGAAGACCTGTGGTCGCAAGGCATTGCGATGATGAAGGACGCAGGCGCGGAGATTGTCGATATCTCGCTGCCGCATACGAAATACGCGTTGCCGGCATATTATGTTGTTGCCCCGGCGGAGGCGTCTTCGAACCTGGCGCGCTATGACGGGGTGCGCTTTGGGCATCGGGCTGCGCTGAGCCAAGGCGACGGCATCACCGAGATGTACGAGAAGACCCGTGCAGAAGGGTTCGGGCCGGAAGTGCAGCGCCGCGTGATGATCGGCACCTACGTGCTGTCGGCGGGCTTTTACGACGCCTATTACAACCGTGCGCGCAAGGTGCGGACCCTGATCAAGAAGGACTTTGAGGACGTGTTTGCCACCGGCGTTGACGCGATCCTGACCCCCGCAACCCCGTCGGCCGCTTTCGGATTGGGCGAGATGGCGGATGCGGATCCCGTTCAAATGTACTTGAACGATGTCTTTACGGTCACGGTGAACCTGGCGGGTCTGCCGGGCATCGCAGTGCCCGCAGGGCTCGACAAACAAGGGCTTCCGCTTGGGTTGCAGCTGATCGGCCGGCCTTGGGAAGAGGCGGATTTGCTCAACCACGCCTACGCGTTGGAACAGGCGGCCGGATTTGTAGCAAAACCGGAGAAATGGTGGTAAAACACGCTCAAGGTGCCGATCGAGCGCCGCGTGTTAACAAATAGAGCCAGTGTCCATGCGCATTCTTCTTTCCGCTTTCGTCGTTGCGAGCGTCGCCGCTTGCTCCCCGCCCGTACCTGACAGCGCCGCAGGCGTGGGATTTGAGAATTACGACACCTACCTGGCGCAGAAGCGCGCGCGGGATCAGCAGTTGCGCAATGGCCCGACTGCCGCCAGTCCGGCCGCGCAACCCGCCGCACCGCAGACAGAGGCGCAGGCCACAGCCGCCGCCGCCGTGGAAGCGATCCGCCCAACCGGGACGGCGTCGCCAGCAGCGGCGCCGGCTGCCAACAACGCCGAGATTTCTGACGAGCAGGATTTTGGAGCGGTGTCCGCGCGACAATCGATCGAGTCAGATGCCCAGAGACGCGCCAACCAATCGGCGCAATATACCGTCGTGCAGCCGACAGCCGTGCCATCACGGCCGGGCGGTACCACCCCCACGCCGATCGAATTTGCCCTGCAAGTGACCCACCCGGTGGGGCAGAAGACCTACACCCGATCCCCATTTGGGGCCGCGAAAGCGCAAGCGAATTGCGCGGCTTATGTCTCTGCCGAATTGGCGCAGGACGCGTTTTTGAAAGCCGGTGGGCCGAGCAAGGACAAGCTGAAGCTTGATCCGGATGGGGATGGTTACGCTTGCGGCTGGAACCCGGCGAAATACCGTCAGCTGGTGCGCAACTGAGGCTGATTTCGCGACCGTCGCCGAATTTTGGGCCCCGCAAGAGTGGGGCTTTGCCTGATATCATTGTCATTCACTACACCGCCATGGCCTCGGCTGAGGCGGCGTGTAGGGCGTTGTCGAACCCTGATGTCGAGGTGTCGGCGCATTACCTGATTGCTGAGGATGGTTGCGTTTCGACTTTGGTCGATGAGGCGGAGCGGGCGTGGCATGCAGGGGCTGGATGCTGGGGTGACGTGGTTGATGTGAACTCGCGTTCTATCGGTATTGAGCTGTGCAATGACGGGTTTTCGCCGTTCTCGGCTGCGTTGATGGACGCATTGGAGGCGCTTCTGGCGGGGATCATGGCGCGTTGGGCGATCCCTCCCGAGCGGGTGATTGCGCATTCCGACCTCGCGCCGGGGCGCAAGATTGACCCAGGATGGCGGTTTGACTGGCAGCGGTTGGCGCGTCAGGGGCTGGCGGTTTGGGCAGACGGTGCTGAAGGGGATGTCGCGACGTTCCGGCGGGATGCGGCAGCGTTTGGGTACACGGCGGACGTAGATGATGAGACGTTGCTGTCAGCGTTCCGGTTGCGGTTCCGGCCTTGGGGCGAAGGACCGCTTGATGCCGTGGATGCGGGGCTGGCGGCGGATTTGGCCGCGCGATTTCCCGTTGACCGCTTTGGGATGACCTCCTAGAGCAGCAATGCGCGGATGGCTGGATGGTCGCTGCGTTGTTTTTCTGTCTAGCTGAAGAGACGGGTAGCTCTCGGCGGGAAACCCGCCTGCCGCTTCCGCGTCGCGTTTCAGCTTTGCTGAAACACGACGTAGAGGAAAGTCCGGACTCCATGAAGACACGGTGCCGGGTAACGCCCGGCGGGGGTAACCCCAGGGACAGCGCCACAGAGAAGAGACGGCCTGCGCATGCGCAGGTTACGGTGAAACGGTGCGGTAAGAGCGCACCGCGGGTCTGGCAACAGCCCCGGCACGGCAAGCCCCACCGGGAGCAATGCCAAATAGGGACCTCGCGGTGCGAGCCAGGGCTTCTTCGGCCCGAGACGGTCCGGGTTGGCAGCTAGAGGGCCTTGGGCAACCAAGGCTTGAGATGAATGATCATCCAGAGGGTTTCGGCCCTTGGACAGAATCCGGCTTACAGGCCATCCGCGCTTTTTAATTGTCCGCTGTGCGGGCATGACGCTTTTGCGTTCTTTCGGGGATTTCATCCCCGAGCCACGCGGGCAAAACCCCTGAGGATATTTTTGAACATGGGAAGAGGGCTGGCGGTTTCGTTGCACGCTTCCTATGGAAGGGATATCACATTGGGAGCAGAGACATGATTGAGCGAATGGACACCACAGCGCGGGCGTCGAAAATTGTGAAGCATAACGGCGTGGCCTATTTGTCGGGGCAGGTGGCCGAAGGCGACGGGATCGCGGCGCAGACGGAGGCCTGTTTGGCCAAGGTTGAGGCGGCGCTGACACAGGCGGGCTCGTCCAAGGAGCAGATGTTGAGAGCCACCATTTGGCTGTCTGACATGAAGTACTTTGCCGGATTGAACGAGGTCTGGAACGCCTGGGTGCCGGAGGGGCATGCGCCCGCGCGAGCCTGCGGTGAAGCGAAGCTGGCCCGCGAGGAGCTCTTGGTCGAGATTATTGTCAACGCGGCTTACGACTAGGTCGGTTATTCGCCCAGCGCGATGCCCTCGCGTCGGGGGTCGGCGCCGCCTTTGAGGCCTGTTTCGTCAATGCTGATGGCGTGGAGGCCCGAAGTGAGGGCGCGGGCATTGACCTCGAAGCCAAGCTCCGTGAGCGGGTCAGTGAGGTTTGCGGCGTCTGTGCCTTCTTCGACATCATAGGTGCCGAAGCGGTTGACCAGATGCGGCAGCGCGATGGCTTGTTGTACATCCATGCCCCAATCGACGTGGGCAATGATGGTTTTGGCGACGTAGCCAATGATACGCGACCCGCCCGGCGAGCCCACCACCAGCGTGGGTTTGCCGTCTTTCAGCACAATTGTGGGGGCCATGGAGGACCGCGGTCTTTTGCCGGGTTCCACTCGGTTGGCGATGGGGACGCCGTCTGCGTGGGTTTTGAAAGAGAAATCCGTCAGCTCGTTGTTGAGCAGGAAGCCGCCGGGGGCCATGAGGCGAGAGCCGAAGCCGTTCTCGATCGTTGTGGTCATGGAGAGCGCGTTGCCCGCCGCGTCCACGATGGAGATGTGCGAGGTGGAGGGCAGCTCGATAGAGGCGTCATCGGCCCAGAGGAGTGCGTGGTCGAAGGCGGGGGTGCCGGGGGCGACTTCGGTCAGGGCCTTGTCGGTGTCGAGTTGCGTGGCGCGGGTGGCGAGGTAGGCGGGGTCAACCAAGCCTTCGGTGGGGACGGGGACGTAATCGCTGTCGGCCATGTAGCGGCCACGATCGGCGAAGGCGAGGCGGGAGGCGTCGCCAATCAAACGCCAGCTTTCGGGGTTCTCGGCGCCCAAAGCCGTAAGATCTTTGCCGTCCAGCATGCCGAGGATTTGGCCGACGGTCAGGGCACCTGATGAGGGCGGCCCCATGCCGCAAACGTCATGCGCGCGGTAGGTCGCACAGACGGCGGGGCGTTGTTTGATTTCGTAATTTGCAAGGTCGCGCATGGCCAGCACGCCGGGCTTGCCGTCGGCATTTTGCACCGTGTCCACGATGCCTTGCGCGATGTCGCCGGTGTAGAAGACCTGCACGCCTTCCTCGGCGATGCGGGTCAGCGTGTCGGCATAGCTTGGGTTTTTGAGGGTGTTGCCCTCCTGGATTGGTTCGCCCTCCGGGACGAAGTAGGAGGCCGTGCGGCCGAACTTGGTCAGGCGTTCCTGGTCATTTTCCACCAGTGCGGCGAGGCGGGGGGAGACTGCGAAGCCGTCATCGGCGAGTGCTATGGCGTCATCAAAGAGGCGCGGCCAGTCGGTGGTGCCCCAACGTTTATGGGCCTCAGCCATCAAGGCAGGCGTGCCGGGGGTACCGACGGAGAGGCCGCCGACCACGGCGTCGAAGAATTTGAGCGGCTCGCCATTGGCGTCTTGGAACAAGAGCGGCGTGGCAGCCATGGGGGCGGTTTCGCGACCGTCCAATGTGGTGACTTCGCCGGTTTCGGCGTCATACCACACAAGGAACGCGCCGCCGCCGAGGCCCGAGCTTTGCGGCTCCACCAAGCCAAGTACCGCTTGCACCGCGACCATGGCGTCAGCAGCGGTACCACCTGATTTGAGGATTTTGGCGCCGGCTTGCACTGCCAGCGGGTTGGCGGCGGCGACCATCCAATTCTGCGCCTCGACCGGGGTGCCCGCGCCTTTGGCGGCTTGGGCAGAGGCTGCTTCGGGCGCGATTGCGTCGGCGGCTTGTTGGGCTGTGGCGGGGAATGTGAAGGCAAGAAGAGCGAGGGAGAGGGCGGCACGCATGGGCAAAATCCTTTTGTCAGCTATGGGATCGGATGATGGGCCAATCTGCGTCGGTGGCAAGTGCGGGTTTTGCGCCTTGTAGTGTGCGGCGGTTCCGCGCTTGTGGAAGGGTGGCAGTCGAGGGACTGAACTACCTGCGATGAAGAACTGTTGCAGTGGGGCAAAGACGTAGTCTTGCGCCAATGTCTGGTTC
>NZ_CANMXB010000003.1 GCF_947501785.1 uncultured Litoreibacter sp.
TCCCCGCGGGGAACCTTTTGTCATCCGCCTCCTCAGCGTCCGGTTCGAAATTGATGTCAAAAACGCTGCGCTTCTTGGCCATTTATCAGCCCTCCATCTTGTCCCAGGCGACAACAAGATTGTCCCTGAATTCGTCATAGGCCCGGTCAAAGGACGCCCGCGCGCGCCGCCATGTCTCCCGCGTCATCTGGCGGTAGTCGATCTCGTAGACGGAAGACAGGAAGCGGCCGGATTGCTCGACCGCGCGGGTCATCTCGATCGGGTGCTCCGCCACATGTCCCTTAAAGACCTGACCAAATGCTGAACGCATCGCGCGGTGCAAATCATTGTTGGGCTCGTAACGGGTCAGTAAGAATTTCAGATCAAGGAAGGCCTTCTCTACATTGCCGCCATCCGGCAGCCCCCCTTTGAATCGCCCAAGATCTTCCAGCGCTTCGGACAATTGGCCAATGAAACTGGTGGTGCTGTCATATTCCCAATAGCCCGGACCGGACGGAATATAGAGCACATCGGCCGCAAAAACGGCGTTCATCGACTGGTAACCAATCGCGGGCGGGCAGTCGAAAATGATCAGGTCATAAGCATCATCGGGCAGCTGATCGAGGTAGCGCGATACCGAAGCAAAGAAGGACCATTCGGGGTTCAGATGCCGGTACTGCGCCGAGGCGAATTCCACGAAAGCGGCATTCGCGCAGCTGGGGATCAGATCAATTGTAGGCCAGCTGGTGGGCTTGATGAAATCGGCGACACGCAGGTCGGACAGCCCCATGCCGGTCACCGCGGCGGGCAAGGTCCGGCGGGGCAGGGCGGTGCCGCTTTCAGCCCCGGCGGGCGCGTTGTTCATCCGTTCGGTTTCGCGAATCAGATCGCGGGCCATGATGCCCCAGACCGTGTATTCCTCGACCACATCAGACAGCCCCATGGAATGGGACAGGGTCGCCTGCGGGTCGAAATCGACGCACAGAACGCGGTAGCCATCCAGCGCCGCGGCATGGGCGAAATGCAGCGCGACCGTGGACTTGCCGGCGCCGCCTTTGAAATTGGCTATCGCCGCGCGGATCGCGCGTTTGCCAGCGGGGCGAGGGGGCATCAGCGTGCGGTTCTTCACCTTCATCTTGCGGCGCAGCGCGTTGATTTCGTCCAGCGTGTACCAGCGTTGCCGGCCGTCTTCTTCAACCTGGCCTTCGGGCAGGGAGGGGTCGGCGGCAAGCCGGCCGCGCAGGGTTGACGGGTTCATCTTGAAAATCAGCTCTGCCACCTCCCAGCTGGAAAACCGCCGCAGCGTCTTTTCCATCTCGGGGGAGTAGGTTTGCTGGCGTATATAGCCCTGCATTTTCAGCGATTGCGCCTGCAATTTCGCCAAATCGGTGTGGTCGAACATCCGGTTTGCCCTCTATAAAGGTTCCCCGCGGGGAACCTTTTTGGTGTTTGTTCCGTCTCAAAAGGTTCCCCGCGGGGAACCTTTGGCCCCAATTTGCGGAAAAACGGCAAGACGCTTTTTCATGCTCTTTTCTGATTTACGCCTAATTTGCGTTTCATGCAAAGTGCTATTATTCCAATATGGACGACAAGATGCGGGCAGGGGGCCAAGCCGTCCTTCACGGCAGAGGTGATTCCTTTCCTGCCAAAGGTTCCCCGCGGGGAACCTTTTGAGGGGCCAAGCTCTGTCTAAATATAGGGGACATGATCTTGACGCCTGCTGCATATTGGGGGACAAAAGGGCGTTATTAGGGGACAGCCTAGATGACCCCCAATACCATTAATACCAAGATTCATCTTTGAATTGGATTTGAAACAGGCCTCTGATCAAACCAAGGCTTGACAGAATCGGCCGAGAGGACGCAAATCAGTCATAGATCGGGAAAGGCGTTGCCAAAAACGCAAACCGGCGTACGGACCATTAACGGTCTGTAAAGAGTAGGCAGGCATCACCCAAACCACCAGTGATGCGATTTCAGGGGGCGGTATGCTTTCAACCAAAGCCGTGGGGCGTCAGGCCGCCGCGCGGAAATATGACATTCTCACAGCCCTTGCGACCTACGCGCTTGCGCGGGGCAAGCATGACCACCGGCTGGTGCTGCGGCTGATCTCGCTGATCACGGCGCGCTACAATTGGGCGCGCGACGAGCTGGCGGTCGGGCAACGGGAAATTGCCAGGATGTGGTCTGTGGATGAGCGCACCGTTAAGCGCGAAATGGCCAAGTTCCGTGCATTGGGGTGGCTGGTCGTCAAACGCCAGGGCGCGCGGGGCAGGGTGACCGAATACAGCATCGATTTCGACTCTATTCTTGCCCAAACAAGCGATGACTGGTCCAAGGTCGGCCCCGATTTCGACCTGCGTTTGCGCGGCCCGCAAGAAGCGGAACAGGCCCAGATTGTCCCGCTGCGGCCCAACGGGGTGGTGCCCACCCCATCGGTGACCGACGGCACGGATTGGTCGCTGGCCCAAGGGCTGTTGCATTCGGAAGATCCCGCGACCTATGGCAGCTGGTTCCATGCGCTGCAGGCAGGCGACAGGGCAGGGGGTCGGTTGACATTGAAAGCGCCCAGCCGGTTCCACGCGGCCTATGTGCAATCGCATCTGGCCGACCGGGTGCTGCGCGCTTGCCAAAGCATTGACGGCACGGTGTCCGAGGTGGTGATTGTCGACTGACCGCTAGCGGGTGATCATCGGAATGCTGTCAAATTCCGGGTCGTTCTCCATCAAGATGCCGTCCTTGCCGGTGCGCTGCTCAAAATACTGCGCCGCCATCGAGCGGATGGATTTCATCGACACCGAGCCCCAGACAAAGCCCGAGGGGATTTCGTTGGCGCGGGCCCATTTGCCCACGCCAAACCCGACCGATTGCACAAAGACCCGCGGCCCGACCTGGTAGACATGGCGCGCGACATAGCCCTCGTGCAGCGAATGCGCCGGGGTGGTCTGGTTGATCAGCACCCGCTTGGAATTGTCGACGATATGGGTCACCGGGCCGAACAGATCGACCACGGTCGTGTCGCCGGTCGAGACCGGGTCGCCGAATTCGTCAAAATCGGAATCGGTGTATTCCAGGGCAGGGTAGTCGCGCAGCCCCATCCACACATCATCGACCGAGAACCGGTACTTGTACCAATGCACCACCGCATAGCCCATGAAGCTGGCGCCTTGGGTTTCGACATTGGGCATGGCGCGCGCGCCGCCGGAATGGGTGTCGTAATAGTGCCAGCCGTCGCCGCCGACCTGGGCGGGGTTGATCGCCGTGGGGAAGCTGAAGCTGACCCCGTCATCAAAGCGGACCGTAGCCACGCCGCCCGCCGCGATTGAAACCTTGCTCATGCCTCGGCCCCCCGTGTTGGGCGCAGCCAGCCGGTCAGCCCCGCAGCCGAGAAGTAGCTGAGCAAAGTCATCGCAACATTGTAGATGTGGTAGGGCAGCTGCGGCACCCCGTCCTTGATCATCACCGTGCCGCCGGTGGTAACGTCGCCCATGCCGCCGGCGCGCACCACCAAGAAGCCGATCAGCACCGCCGCCACGGCCAGCCCGACCGCCACGCAAAGCCGCCGCCCCCAGCCGCCGCGATCAACCGCGAAGGCGATGTTGGCGGGCACCAGCAGGTAGAAGGCGTAAAAGATCAGCGAGCTGATGACGAAATAGATGAGCAGCCCGGCATCCACGGGCAGCTCCCGATAATGGTTGAACCGCTCCAGGTTGGAGAACAGCAGCTGAAACCCGATCAGCGCGAGGTTGAAAATGAAAAAGCGCATCAGTTCAGGTCAATCCTTGGGGCCTTCATCACGATGGACGAGCTGCCCAGCACCTCGATATCAGAGCCGGAGATCCGCACCTTGCCATCAGATGACATCATGATGCTGGCCGCGCCCACCTGGAAGGTGATGTCGGTGCCCGCCTGCAGCCTGACGGCCTTGCCGACCTGCGCGATCCTGTTGCCGTCGACATGCTCGGTCAGCGTGCCCTTGGTGTAATCCTGCCGCATCCCGTAGACCGACGAAATGCGCGCCTTGCCGATCTTTTCGGTCATGGTCTGCGCCACGCTAAGCGTGTTGTTGCCGCTGACGATGACTTCCATGTTGCCGCGCGTGGCGTCGGCATCCAGCAGCCGGTCCATCTGGTAGGGCGTCTTGCGCAGGAAGCTGTCCTTGTAGGCGAGGGGGGAGGTTTCCCCCAGCAGGCTGCGCGCGCCGAACTGGCCGTTTTTGGCGGCCCCGACCACCAGCCGCATATTCCCGCCGATGGCCTCTTTGTGGTGGCGGGCGACCTCGATGGTTTTGTGGTTGCCGACCGATTCCGACTGCGAGCGGTCGATGCGTTTCGCCCGGTGGTTTTCGATGTGGATGTTCTGGTCCTTCTGGCCGTGAACGTAGATCTCTTCCTCGTTGCGTTCATCCTCGAAGGTGATCTCGTTATAGCCGGTGCCCTTGTGGGTGTCGCTGCGAAACACCGATTTGGTTTTGTGCTTTGGCAGCTCGTAGGGGGCGTCGTTCTGGCCGTTATAGACGCAGCCGGTGACGATGGGTTTGTCGGGGTCGCCCTCCAGAAATTCCACCATCACCTCCATGCCGATGCGCGGGATGATCATGCCGCCCCAGCCCTTGGACGCCCAGTTCTGCGACACCCGACAGCGCATGGAATAGGCGGCGTCCAGATCCCAGTGGAAATGCACTAGGATGCGGCCGTATTCGTCGCAGTCGATCTCTCCCTCGCCCACGACAACCGCGGTTTGCGGGCCCTGCACCACCGGGATGCGGGTTTTGCGTTCGGGGGCCAGCGGGGCGGTGACCGGCATCAGCACATAAGCGCCCGTATAGGCGTAGCCGTCCGATCCCTGCTTCTGCGCCTCGCTGTCCATCGTGCCGTAGGCGTCAGAGACGTAGCTATGCGACGCGGTCAGGCACAGGTAATCGGCGCCCTTCACCCCGTCGACATGATCGCCGGTCAGGCTCAGCCGCATGCCCGCGCCCAGCGAGGTGCAATCCCCCACCGCGCGGTGCCGGCGGTCCTGGCCGCGCTCGGCCAGGGTGCGCAGCCCGACCACGTCCTTGCCCACGCCCTGCTCCAGATAGTCGCCGGGGTAGTCGTAGCTTTCGATCTGCCCCTGCTCGTATTTGGCGTCGCCCGTGCGGTCCACCTCCATGGCGGCGTTGGGGGTCTTGAAGTTGTAATCGGTCAGCCGCATCGCGCCGGTGGTCAGGCGGCGTTCGGGGAACCAGCCCCAGAAGTGCTCGTTTTCGGTGTTGTGATGCCCGTCATAGGGTTTGTAAACGCGGCTGCTGCCCGCCACCATGTCATGGCTGTCGACCGCGTCGGTCAGCACCAATGTGTGGCTGCCATGGGCATGGCGGAAATGGTAGGAGATGCCGAACCGCTCCATCAGGCGCATGGCAAATTCCATGTCGCTTTCGCGGTATTGCACGGTGTATTCCAGCACCCGGTAATCTTCCACCAGGTCGACCTGCAGGGCAGGGTCGCCCAGCGCGGCGTAGGGCTGCAGCAGCTTTTCGATGATCTGCACCACGGTCATGTTGTGGAAAATGCGCTGGTTGCGGCGACGACCGGCCAGCCAGAACCACGGCCGCAGGGTCAGCTGATACTTGTGGCCGTTTTCGCCCGCGCCCGACCAGATGGCCTGGGTGACGATACCGTCAAAATGGCGCGGCCCGTTGTTCTGGCTGTTGATCTGCACCGACGCATGGGTGCCGATGATCTGGTCAAAGTCGATGTTTTGCTGGGTCGACAGGCAGTCGACCGTGTACTCAAACAGGTCGTTGACATAGTCGGTGCCGGTGAAGCGCAGCAGCACAAGGACGTCCTTGCCCAACACCGTGGTCAGCTGCCCCAACCGCGCGTCCTGCGAAAATATCGCGTTCATAATCCGCTGCCTTCGTTAAAACGACCTAGAATAACATTAACCAACCTAGCATGAGTTGGCGGTGACACAATGTCGGCCACCCATAATACACGATCGGGAGACAATCGGCGCGGTTTCGGCCCGTTAGGGCCGCGGATCCCGCCAATCGGATCACGGCGCATAAGGAGAGTTATGTTGTTATGTCAGGCTTTCAGCCGTCAATCTCGGTGGTGAAGGCCGCCTGTAAGGCGACCTCGATCAGCTCGCAGTCTTTGGTGGCGTCGCTGTAGCGGGCCTTGAGGAACGGCGGCAGCACGAAAGCGTCGCCTGCGGCCAGCGGGTGCGGGGTTTGGCTGGCAACATCCAGCGTCAACGCGCCCTCTTTGACGAAGGTGAACAGAATGTCGGTGTTGTGGCTGGTCCATGCGCCGTGATCGCCCGCGGGCCGGGCGACATGCACACCCGCCACGCCGCCGGTCGCGTCGCCAATGCCGGTGTCGCGGCTGTCCCAACCGGGGATGCGCCAAGGGGCCCAAACCGCGCCGTCCTGCATGTGATGGATGAAGCGGGTGCCCTGCCATTTGCGATCGGGGTTCACCGCGCCGTTGGGCAGCTCCATCTCGTGGTCGATGGTGGTGATATGTTCGGCGGGCACCCCGATTTCCAGCACCTCGACATTGTCGGAGGCCTCCAGCACCCGGTGGCGGATCATCGGCGGCTGGATCACGCAATTGCCGGCCTCCAGAATGAACGGGTCGCCCTGATCTTCATAGACCAGCCGCACCCAGCCCTTGAGGCAAAAGATCAGCTGAAACCCGACCGTGTGGTAATGCACCATGTCAGGCACCGGCCCGCCATCGGGGATGCGGATGTGGGAGGCGATGATCGACCCGCCTAAGCGGTCGGGGATCAGGTCGCGGTAGCGCATGCCCGCGCGGCCAATCACCCACGCATCGCTGTCGCGCAGGTGGCGCACCATGAAGGAGTGCTGCGTCTCTGGCATGTCCAAAGGCGGGTTGGCGTCCACTATGTCGATCAAGTTGCCGCCCGGTGAGGTGAGATTGGTTTTGCCGCCCGCAAAGCTGCCCGGGTCATCGCAGCGCAGCCGCACCTTGCCCGGTGGTTGATCAAATTCGCGGTCCAACCGAATGCGCAGCCCATGGCCGGAGATCAGGGCAACCGCCGGGTCATCTGCCGGGAAAATCTCGTCCAGCCGGAAGCCCAGCATGGTCAGGAAGAAGGGCAGTTCTTCCTTCAGGTCTGTGACCGGCAGGTAAATCTCGGCCTGCGCGATCTGGTCGGGCTTCGTCTCTAAATCGCTCATGTCACCCTGCTTTTCTGGTGGTATTCCGGGCGGTCCCACAGCCGGTTGTCGAGGATGTCGGCCAGGATATTGACCGCGCCGCGCACGTCATCCTCGTCGATGTAAAGCGGCGTGAAGCCAAACCGCATGATGTTGGGCGCGCGGAAGTCGCCGATCACATCGCGCGCAATCAGCGCCTGCATCGCCGCGTAGCCATGCTCAAACGCGAAGGAGACCTGGCTGCCGCGCTCCGCGCCGTTGCGCGGGCTGGCCAATGTCAGGGCAGGGCAGCGCGCCTCAACTTCCGCAATGAACAAGTCGCATAGCCGGATCGAGGCGGTGCGGAGGTCGGCCATATCGACCTCTTCCCAGACCTTCAGCGCCTCTTCCAAAGCGGTCATCTGGATCACCGGCGGCGTGCCCACGCGCATGCGTTCAATGTCGCCTGCGGGGCGGTAGGTCTGCTCAAACGCGAACGGCGCGTCATGGCCCAGCCAGCCTGCAAGCGCGGGTTCAATGCCCACCACAATGTCGGGACGGGCGTAGATGAACGCAGGCGCGCCGGGGCCGCCGTTGAGATATTTATAGGTGCAACCCACCGCAAACTCCGCGCCGCAGCCGGTCAGATCCATCGGCACCGCGCCTGCGGTGTGGGCCAGGTCCCACAACATCACCGCGCCCGCGTCATGCGCCGCCTTCGTCACGCCGGCCATATCGTGCAAGCGCCCGGTGCGGTAATCGACCTGCGTGATCATGGCGACGGCCACGTCGTCAGCCATGGAGGTTGCGACCTCTTCCGGGGCCACGAGCCGCAGCTCGTAGTCGCGGTCCAGCTGACGGATCAGCCCTTCGGCCATATAAAGGTCCGACGGGAAGTTGCCGCTGTCGGACAGGATCACCCGCCGGTCGGGCCGCATCTTCAGCGCCGCTGACAACGCCTGATAGACCTTCACCGACAGGGTGTCGCCCATCGTCACGGTCCCCTGCCCCGCGCCGATCAGCCGCGCGATGGTGTTGCCCACGCTGGCGGGCTGGCCCATCCAATTGTCCAGATTCCATCCCTTAATCAGATGCGCGCCCCATTCGTTTTGCAGCATGGAGCCGATACGCTCGGTCACGCCCACGGGCAGCGGCCCAAGGGAGTTGCCGTCCAGATAAATCATCCCCTCGGGCAGGGAAAACCGGTCCTTCATCGGGAGTTTGGTCACAAAGCGCCTCGTATATTCCAGAGTTCGGGGAAAAGCTCGACCTCAAGCATCCGACGCAGGTATTTCACCCCCGACGTGCCGCCCGTGCCGCGTTTGAAGCCGATGATGCGTTCCACGGTGGTGACGTGGTTGAAGCGCCAGCGGCGGAAGTAATCCTCCAGGTCCACCAGCTTTTCGGCCAGCTCATACAAATGCCAATGGGCGTGCGGGTCTTCGTAGATGGTGATCCATGCAGCGGCCACGGCGTCATGCGCTTTGTGCGGTGCGTCCAGCTGGTACGCCTCTGGCGGGAATGGGGTGTCCAACGCCTCCCCCAGTCGGTCCAGCACGACATGATACAGCGACTTGGTGCCCAATTCCTGCCCCAGCATGTGGTGCAGCTCGGGGCGGTGTTCATGCACCTTCATCATGGCGCGGTTGCGGTTGCCCAGGATGAACTCGATCAGCCGGTATTGATGCGACTGAAACCCCGAGGAGGCCCCAAGGTCGTTGCGAAACTCGGTATATTCGCTGGGCGTCATGGTGCGCAGCACGTCCCAGGCGTTGTTGAGCTGCTCGAAGATGCGCGCCACGCGGGTCAGCATTTTGAAGCTTTGCTGAAACTGCCCCCGGCGCAGCGCGTCGCGGGCCACCGACAATTCGTGCAGGCACAGCCGCATCCACAGCTCAGACGTCTGGTGCTGGATGATAAACAGCATTTCGTCATGCGCGTCGGATTGCAGGTTTTGCGCGCCCAGGATCGGGTCCAGCGACAGGTAGTCGATATAGGACATGTCCTTGGCAAAGGACATTTGCGCGCCCTCGTCTTCGGGGTTGTAGCCGGTCATGGGGCGAAGGCCCGCGTCAGGTCGCTGCCGGGGTCTTTCAGCGCGTCGATGACCGAGAAATGGTTGTGCGCCCCGTCCACCACACAGGCCACCTCGGCCCCGAGCCCCTGCCACATCGTCGCCAGCAGCTGCGCTTGGCGGATGAATTCCGGCCGCTCCCCGCCGCCCACCCATGCGGTGAGGTTGGCGCGCGTCTCAGGGCGGTGCAGTGCGGCGCTTTCCTGTCGCGCCTCCGCCTCGTCCAGCCGCAGGTCGGTATTCATCGCGGTCCACATCAGCGGGCGCAGGTCGTGCAAGCCGCTGATCGACAACGTGTGCTCCAGCCGGTCCAGCACCGCGCCATCCAAAGGCGTATCGTCGCAAATCATGCGGCTGACCAAATGCCCGCCCGCCGAATGCCCGGCCAGCCTGACGGGGCCGCCCACCAGCCCCGCCGCAAAGGCAATCGCACGGCCGACCTGCTGCGTGATCTCGGCGATCCGGGCCTCGGGCGCCAACGTGTATTGCGCCAGGCACACCGCCCAGCCATTGGCGCGCGCGCCCTCGGCGAAATGGGTCCACAAGGATTTGTCGAGCCGGATCCAGTAGCCGCCATGCACAAACACCGCCAGCCCCTTGGCCTTGCCGTCGGGCCACACCATGTCCAGCCGTTCGCGCGGGTGGGTGCCGTAGGCGTGTTCCTCAATCCGCACGCCACCTTCCCGGTATGCCGCTGCGTCGGCTTCCCATTGGCCCGGCAGGGCCTCGGACCCCGGCACATGGGCCATGTTGGCATATGCGTCGTCCCAGTCGGTCATGTTGTCTCCCCTGCCCCGTCCGCCATATACATCGGCCCGCCTTTGTCTCGCGGGAAACCGTAGCCGTTCACCATGACAACGTCGATATCAGAGGCGCGGGCCGCGATGCCTTCTTTCAAAACGGCGCGGCCTTCGGACTGCATGACCGTCAATATCTGAGCCATGATGCCGGCGGCGCTATGCGGGGCGCGAGTGATGCCAAGGCGCGCCGATTCCGCTTCGATCAGCGCAGTGACCTGCGGGTCCACCACCGGGGTTTTGCCGTCGTCGTAGCGATACCACCCCTGCCTCGCCTTGCGGCCGAACCGGCCAAGTTCGCACAGCCGGTCGGCAATGGCGACGTAGCGCTGACCGGGCACCCGCCCGCGGCGTTTGCGCATCGCCCAGGCGATGTCGAGCCCCGCCAAATCCTGCATTTCGAACACACCCATGCGAAACCCGAAATCGCGCATCGCGCGGTCCACCTCGTGGGGCAAGGCGCCGTCCTCGACCATCTCGTCGCAGGCGCGGCGGTAGGCGGCCATGATGCGGTTGCCGATGAAGCCGTCGCACACGCCCGATGGCACCACGACCTTGCGCAGCCGCCGCCCCAACGCGGCCCCCATGGCAACAGCTGCGTCCGACGCGCCGTCCGGCACCACCAGTTCGAGCAGCTTCATGATGTAGGCGGGGGAAAAGAAATGCAGCCCGATCACCCGCGCCGGGTCGCGCACCGACCCGGCGATTGCGCCCACATCCAGGTAAGAGGTGTTGCTGGCCAGTACCGCGCCCGGTTTGGCGACGGTGTCCAGCGTCTCGAACACACGGCGTTTCAGGGCCAGGTCTTCGAACACCGCCTCGATCACCAGATCAGCCTGCGACAGGCTTTCATAGTCCGCGCTTGCGGAAAACTGCGCGACCAGCCGCGCATGGTCGTCGGCGTCTATCACCCCGCGCGTCAGGCTGTCGGCCAAAATGGCCAGCACCCTGCCCCGCCCCGCATCGACGCTGCGCGCGTCGCGTTCGACCATCCACACCGGCAACCCCGCCAGCAACACCGCCGCCGCGATGCCCGCGCCCATGGTGCCGCCGCCGACAATTCCGATGCCGTTCAGATCGAGGGGCGGGCCCTGCGGTAAGTCTTGCCCTGCCCTGCGCTCCGCCGCGGCGAGATAGTCTGACGCGCCGCCCGCCATGTTAATCTTCGATCCGGTAAACGCTGTCATTGGTGCGGTCGCGGAACATGTCGACCCGCTGCCCGTCCCAATGGTAATCCAGATGCCGGCCCTGCATCGGGGGGCCGGCCAGGTCAGGGTAGAACAGCCCCACGCAATCGGCGGTGCCGCGCACGCTGGGGTAACAGATCCCGTCCGACCCCGCGTCGCGCAGGCCGCGCCCAAGGGGCTGGCTTTCGCTGTAATCGTCGGGGCGCAGATACGCGTCATTGCCGGGCCCGCGCAGGTCGTGCAGGTCGCCGTCTACCGGTAGGATCAGCTCCCGAAACTGCGACGTCCAGCCCGGGGCCTCCGCCGTGCGCGCCATGAAGGCGGCGTGATGATGCGTGGTCTCATAAAGCGCGGTTTCAAAATCCTCGGCAATGTAGAGCACCCCGAACCAGCCATCAGAAAAGCGGCTGGGCCGGTCGGTGCTGACATGGGTAAACGGGGCCATCAGGTAGCTGGCCCCCTGCCCCGACACGCGCCGGTCAGGCGGCACCAGATCGAGATTGCCAATCGTCTCCATCAGCCGCGGGTTGGTCTTCTGCTCGGCCGAGATCAGCAGCGGCCAATCGGCCGGGTCGGCAATGTCCTCAAACAAATCAATCGGCGGGTAGAGGCTGCGAATGATGCGCACCGCGCCGTCCCATGCGACATGCGCGACAGGCGGCGCGGCGTCTGCCGTCACCAGCCGCCCCGCTCGGCATCCACATAGCGGCGCACCCGCATCAGATCGGTCAGCTCCCCGCCCAGCATCACGTCCAGCGCGGACCGACCCTGAAACGCGGCGTTTTCGGCTTTAACCCAGCCATAGGCCCGCTGCGGTTCGCGGAAGATGATGCGCAGACCCTTGTGCAGCCCCATCAGGTTCGACAGCCGCGCCTTGCCATCCCGGTTGATCCGCCCCAACGCGCCGGATTTCCAGCGCCGGTAGGTCCGCACGGGTTGGTCCAGCAGCACCGCCGCTTCTTCATCCGTGATGTTCCACAGGCCAAACAGGTTTACCGCGGCGCGAAACATCGCGGCGGCTTCCGCGTCGGTGATCGGTTCCGGCACAAACTCCGGCGCGGTGGTGGTGACGTGATGTAGGGTCATAAGGCTTTCTCCATATGGCATTACATAGACACTTTAATGCCAAATGGCAATATCACTCTCCAAGGCTCTCTAAAAACGTCTCAATTCCGCGTTGCAGCCTTTCGCGGTCAATCGCCGAGAAATCGCGCGGCAGCCGGATCTCGACCCGTCCGTCCTGGGCAATGATCCGCGCTTCCCCTTCCGGCCGGTTCAGCCGCAGGGTGGTTTTGGACACGGACGGTGGCACCTCCTTTGACGCGTTTTGGGCAGGAACAGAGCCTTGTTCGGCGAGCGCGCGCAGCAAAGTCAGTTCCAGCTCCGCGTCCCTGTCGGGAACCGCCCGCAGCGTCTCCGCCGCCAGCTCTGCCCGGTCGGGATCGGCGTCAAACACCTTGCACAGCTCGATGCCCAGCGCGCGCGGCAGGACCTCGGGATGACGCAACGCGCCGTCCAACCCTTCCAGCACACGCGCAAATTGCCGGATATAGGACCGCTTCTGTTTCAGGGCCGAGGCATAGAGCACCTTCACCGCCTTGCCGGGCTCCATATCCATGTCCTTGGCGTAGGACAGCGCCAGCTGAGCCATCTCGCCAAACGAGATGTCTTTGCGCACCAGATTCTCGTCGACCATCTTGCGGTAGAGATCTTCCAAAGGTTCCCCGCGGGGAACCAGGGCGGCGGGAATTTTGGTGTAGCGCGCATCGCCCGTTTCGGCGGCCAGTTCGCGAAATGCGTTCAGCCGGCGGAACCCTTGGATCAGCTCATAGCCCGCATCCGTTTGTTCCACCCTGATCGGATTTGAGAGCCCAACCGCAACGATAGAGTCTTTCAGCTCGGCCAGCTCAGGATCAACATTCGCCGAGCGGTCGCGTGTCAGTTTTGTGATCACCACGTCGGAAACGTCGATCAGGTCAGTGATCAACCCCAGCTTTTTCAGCCGGACATGCTCATGCGCAAGCGCATCATTTTCGGCGCGGATCGCGGCCTCCGCCCCTGCCCGTTCCTGCGTTGCCTCGGCGGCTTCGGAAATCGCGCTTGCCATCGGGCCGCGCCGCGCGGGTTCGTCATTTTGCCGCGGATGCCCTTGCACGTTGAACGACTTGGTTTCCGGCGCGCCAGGGTTCCCCGCGGGGAACCTTTTGTCATCCGCCTCCTCAGCGTCCGGTTCGAAATTGATGTCAAAAACGCTGCGCTTCTTG